>JARYLI010000001.1:316451-329583 GCA_029907715.1 Methanothrix sp. | reverse complement strand
CTCCTCGCTGAGGCTTTACCCTTCCTGATGAAACTCTCAAGCTCATCTCGTTCGCCTTCTTTCAAACTCACTTCATGAACTCTCTTTCTACCCATAGTCTGGATAGATCAACGCAATGGTTAAAACATTTTGTTATGGAGCACTAGTCAAATTACGGCACACTCACCCCGCAGCAAGCTGCGAGGTACTCAATTTTAAAATAAATTTAAAAATAGTTATTAAGTATATCATCTTGCTTGATACTGCAGATATAATAGATAATTACACCTATCAAGGATATTAGAATCAGATATGACGGTGTCAAATGCAGAAAATATTTTGAAATTACGATACATATCGCCGCCGGAAGACTATAAAGAAGGTATATCAAAGATCTCCATATGATTACCTCTAAAGAAACCTTTGATCTGTTTAAGATCCAGATGCACATATAGACCCAGAAAATCAAACTCACCAATGCATAGAGGACTAGAGCAAACCTCGCATTTCCCATAAGTCCACCTAGGGTCAAGGTTGCGGCTCGCGCAATAAATAATAAAATATTTATTAATAAAAACGTCTCCTGTCTTTCAAATACTGCAAACATGGTACTCAATGGTGAGGTTACAAAAACGAATAATATCCATAAGGCTAATATCTGTGCATAGACTCCAGCCTCGGCCCAAGCGCTACTAAAAAAAAATCTAAAAACATCCTCGCCAATCAAAAGGATAATTAGGATGGGATAAAGTCCAATCATCATCAAGTGAGTAAAGGTGTTCTCTACAACTGCTGACATAGTGCGCCTGGCGTTTGCCACCACTGCACGCTGGAAAAAGACCTGAGCTACAGCAGAGCCTATTAAGGACATCGGCATCTGCAAAACTCTGTTGGTAAGTGTGTAATAGCCCACAACTTCGGCTGAAAAGAATGCTGATAGGAAAAATACCGGCAACTGGTAGGAAATCGAATTCAAGAGCCCTGACCATGTATCTATTAACGGAAACTTGCGGTATCGTTTTAGACCTTTGATTACCTCTGCTCTGCATATGCTTTTTCTGATGTGCTTGAGATTATCCCATATCTTCGCACCAAGAAACAGGGCAGATAGCAGCAATCCGGCTATACTTCCGCCAATCATGCTGCCCCCTGTCGCGTGTCCTGCCAGCCCTGCCCCTATCTGCGCTCCTGTGGTCGTTACAGAGCTGATGGCCCGTGAAATCGACAGTCGCTTGAATTGCCTCGTTCTGGAGTTCCAGTAGTTCAGCGCGTTGAATGCTCCGCCTAGGAATACAGCCACCGGCACCATCCAGAGATTTGGCTCCAGCTTGGGAGCGTTGAGAAGCGAGAGCATTGGGGCCCAGGCGAGCCAAAGTATCGGTATGGTGAGAAGGCTCGTGCACGCGGCCAGGGCGATGCTCAGGGTTACGACGTTCGCTGCCTCCTCATCCCTCTCCGGGAGCATGATCGCCAGATCATAACGGAGGCAGGCCACGACTGAGAGTATGCCAGTCACCGAGAGGAAAAGAGCGTAGAGCCCGAAGTCAGCCGGGCTGTACAGACGCGTGAGCAGCGGTGAGGCCAGGATCGCAATCGCCTGAGCGAGGACCGTACCGCCGACGAGTGTGAGGACGTCGGTGGCGAATGAAGATGACCGGGGTGGCTCTGTGGTTGACATTGGGAACACTCTGCGTTTATGCGGGTGGAGATTATAGTATTTCGCATCGCTCTTATGTGCGTAGCAACTTGCAGAGCTTGCAATGTGGTCGCTGAAAGCATTCATTGCCACGCCTTCGATGCAGTCGAAGGTAAGTCGAAACGAACGCATAGCATGACCTCTGCTCCTTCAGACAAGTCATCAAATGGATAAGAGCGATTCATTATCCAAGAATGCATAGCTGTGCCTCTTCTGGCAAGTCATCATATGGATAAGAGCGTCCGAATTATTCATGCAGGTCTATTTTCCAGCAATTCTAGAAGTTTCATAGCTTGCCTTTTTCTCTCAAATTGTTTGATCACAGAGAAGTTTTTCTTAATAGCAATACTATTATAATTTTTATTCTCTACTATATTCAATATATAATTCTTTATTTTATTTATATCATTTCCGAGACAAACGCCTGAGTTGGTTTTTTTAATCAGAGCTCCCGCCTCGCTATTTTCAGCCACTCCTATAGCCAGTATATAATTTGCTATATATAAATATTCAAATAATTTTCCTGTTAGAACACCTTTCACAGAAGGATTGTTGTATTCCAGGAATAAACATGCATCAGCATTGTATTGCAGGAGAAGTGCCTCCTCCCTTGGTAAAAATCCTGCATAGGTAAAGTAATCATTAATGCCATAAGCTTTTGCCATATCAGATAGATCAGCGCTTTTATGGCCAGCAAATGTTATATGTAAATTATCTGGGCTCAATTTTTTTTCTGCTGCCAGTTCTCCAACCGCTCGGAATAACGGCGCAGGGTCTCGAAATTTTCTATAGATTGTTCCAGTGTAGACAATTTCATATCTCTTATTGTTTTTTCTTGGAATTTTTACAATATTTTTATAATCATCGGGATCGTATCCATTATAGATCACCTCCACCCTCGTCGATGTCATTTGTCGTAACGTATCTGCCAGGCCTTCCGATACAGTAGTTATTAGATCCGCATGGGCATGAAACTGGTGTTCTAAATGCTTTTCTATTGGATGGAATATTTTTAAACCACTATATATATGATTCCTGGTCCACAGGTCCCGCCAGTCAACAACCCATTTTTTTGCCTTTTTATCTTTTTTTAAGTTTAGTCCAATCCTGTGAACCGAATATGGCCCCCCAGTGGAAATAACAACATCCCAAACTTCGTCATTTACCAACTTAAAAGCTTTACCTGCCCATGCATCATGCCAGTCAGGATAACGGCATGCATAGAAACAACCGGTAGACTGTGAAAGTTTGTTGTATATTGTTTTTAAATATAGTAATATTTTATATTTTATTGTGGTTTTAATATCTGCATTTGCGTTAGATCTTTCTTTATACATACGCCAGCTTTTCATAAATGGTATTTTCAGTGGTACCTCTATAACTTTAAAAGATGTGCAATCCAGTTTTAAGCTATTTGGTTCTTCTTTTTTTTCTGTAGTTAATACTGTCACATCATGTCCCGCTTGTGAAAAATACTTAGCCCACGAATATGGCCGGAGAGATGCTATTGAATTCTGGGGTGGGAAATAAGCACTAACAATCAAGATTTTCATAACTTAAATACCTCTCTCCACCGTATTTGCTCTTCGCTCTTATCCATTTGATGACTTGCCCGAAGGAGCAGGGGTCATGCTATGCGTTCGTTTCGACAAATGAATGCTTTCAGCGACCACATTGCATGCTCTGCAAGTTGCTACGCACATAAGAGCGTTGCTCTTTATTGCCTCGCTTGTACTCAGATCCCATCCTGGTAAACCATAACAGCCTTGACTTGATCCTTTACACATGCAGAAGCTATCGGTCATTCTGCCGGCAGCGGTTCTGCTCGTGGCAGATGTGGCAGATGCGCGGGTCGTCGAAACTCCTGACCACCTCCTCGGTCCTGTCCCTGGAGCCGTCGTCAACCACGGTGAACTCGAAGTCCTCGTATGCCTGCTCAAGCACGCTGCGTATCGCCCGGCCCACCACATGCGCGTGATTGGGAAGAGGATGACGGAGACTGTTACCATTACCGTGCCCCCGGCTTCGCCATTATTTAAATCACCCATGCGTTTTGACGGATGAATGCCAAGATTTGTTTACCTACTCGAACTTATTATAATACCACTCTCACTTTGGCCAACGCCCAATTATAAAAAGCCTTGCCCATCTTCCAGTATAATTCCCAGTCCTCACGCTGGGGAAAGAGTACCACCGTCCACTGGTTGCCGGAAAGACGACAGTAGAAGAAAATGGTGCTGAGAAACAAAACCATATAGGAAACCGTCGAGGCCCAGGCTGCACCAGCAATTCCATAACGGGGAATCCATAGCAAATTCAAGGCCACATTGGCGGTCACAGCGGCTATTCCGGTGTAGATGTTCAACCCTGGGAAGCCCCGTCCGGAGATGTCGTTGGCCAGCACGCGTGCTGCGCTGAGCGCCACAATACCCACTAATAATGCCTGGAGTGCACCCACAGCTGGCAAAAAAGCCTCGGAATAAAGCAGAAGTACAATCCAACGGCTGAGGATTGCCAATAGTAAGGCTCCGAGAGCGGTTGTCCAGAGCACGGTGCGGGCCACCAAAGGCGTAAGACCCTTTCGCCTCTCTTCGTTAGTCTCTGCTGCCACCCGGGGGAAGAGGACAGTGCTGGCTGCCTGCGAGGTCATCCAAAGTTTTTCCACCATCCCCACTCCTACGGTGTAAAGGCCCACAGCCGCCGGTCCGAGGAACCAGTTGACCATGAACATGTCCACCCGGTAGTTGAGGAAGCCGAGAATGTTGGACAGATGCGCCTGCACACCGTACGCAGTCGCCTGTCTTATGTAGGAGGGGTTTGGCTTGAGATCGACGCCTCCAGCCGCTTTTACGGCCAGACGAAAGACTAGGATGGCAGCAACCAGGTAGGCAAACAACCCGGCCAGGATGGCTCCGGTCACCCCGGCCTTCATGCCCAAGAGGGCAAGGGCGATAAACGCCATGAGGACTGCCGATTGCACCACCCGGACATAGTTGAAATCCGCTACTCGCTGGATCCCCAGGAGCACGTACTGGGTGTAGGAGAAGAAGAGCTCCACCGGAACCAGAGGTAGGGCCAGCAGGAGTAAGGGCGCGGCCACGTTGGGGAAAAGGCTTTCCCGGAAAAAGAGGACTACCACCAGCCCGGCTACAACCCCCAGGCCACCAGTCCCCAGGCTAAGGAGGACGTTGTTTCCCAGAATCTCCTGGCGGCGGAACTCCGCCTGGGCCACGAAGTAGACGGTAGCGGGGCTGATCCCCAAATCGCCGAAGATTACGATAAGCGCGGCTAGCAATGTGGCCAGCGCATAGATTCCCTGCCCCTCCGGCCCCAGCGCCCTCGCCAGGATGACGGAAGTCCCCAGTCCCAACGCCAGGTTTATGACGCCCGTGACAAACGTAGCCGTGGTTTCTTTGACAAACTGACCGCTACTCAAGCCCATCCAACTCCCCTATGCCTCGTTCTTGGGCCTTGTGGCGATCACAATGATGCCATCGGCCCAAAAGGGGGTGCGCCTGTACAGGGCGCCGACAAGCAGCCGCCTTGGTAGTGATCTTAAATAACCCAGCATTTGGGTCCAAACAGCGGAACGGTTGCGACTCTTCTTGACATGTGGTGCTATACCCGAGTCATCCCTTTTAACGAATTTGCCGATTCGCCGCGGAAGAATCTGAGCCGACTCAAAGGAATACACGTATACCTCTCTTATCTCGAACCCGGTCTTCTTTAGAAGGCCCGTGAGTGTAGCATACGAGAACCAATAATTATGATCCGGGTGAACGTATTCTATTCCGCGTAACAACTGGATTAGCGTTGATACACGGAACGCGTTAGGGACAGTAACGATTAGCTCTGTACGCCCTGGAACCATCGCGTTCTTCACCGCTGTAAGGAAAAGGCCAGGGTTTACTAGGTGCTCTAGGACCTCGCTCGCAACTATGACGTCAAAGACCTCGCCCTGAAGCTCTTGGATGCGATCTAGGTTACACACGTCCCCTACAATGAGGTGGTCAAAGCCCTGATTTCGTAGAAAAGCGATGCCCTCAGCGTCGACATCGACGCCCCACAACTCGGCTGCCACTGTTGATAATTGTTGATGCATTAGCTTTCCTCACTGAAAACGTTCGCGTAGCAGACCGCTATCGACACAACCGATATGTAGGACCTTCTTCCCGTTGCATCGGGAAGCGACAAAGTCTTGTCGTCCAATAAGGATGGGTACGTTAGGTAGTTGGATCTTCGGGTTCATCATGCACCTCTAGTAGACCTCTCAGCGGTAGCTTGCACAGTTTGGTACACCTCAGATAGCATCCTTCCTACTACCTTGTAGGAAAAGCGCTCCCTTGCGTAGAATGCTAGCCTATGTGCCTCGTACCGGCCCGAACACGCGAGCACATCGGTTATGGCCTCGGCAAGCGCTCCAGCGTCCTTAGGCGGAACCAGCCTGCCCACCTCGTCGTTCACTATCTCGGGAATGCCGCCGACGCTGGTTGCTACAACCGGCAATCCGGAGGCCATGGCCTCGATGATCACGCAGGGCAGGTTCTCCCACACACTGGGTAATACGAACAGGTCTGCCCTGCGCATGAACTCGGCGATCTCCGGCTTCTTCAGACGACCATGGAACCGAACAAGATCCTGCAGGCCCAGCCGCCTGGCAAGCTCCTCATATTCGGCCCGCTGAGGACCGTCGCCGACGATGTCCAGGACGAAGTCCGACCGTTTCGCCCTGAGAATAGCCAGGGCTTCCAGAAGATAGGGAATGCCCTTAATCGGGCCCAAATGAGCCACGGTAAGCAGGCGCTTCCTCCCGTCCCTGCCACGCGCCGTCTCCTGCGGCGGGAAAAAGAGGGAAGTGTCCACCACGTTGGGGACCACCAGAAACCGGGCTCTTATCCCCAAACGTTCTATGTGACCCCTTAAATCTTCGCTGACCGGGCAGACCAGCGCTGCACGCTCGAAGGCGAACTTGGCCATCAGCCGACTTACCCCGCGCACCATCCCCCGCGGAAAGCCGGAAAAGTGCTCGGTTATCACCACGGGGATGCAGTAGCGCTTTCCAAGCAGCACTGCAGGTACACCAGCTGAATACACATGCGCGTGGATTACATCCGGCCACCATCCCTCACGCAAAAGTTTTCGAAAGGCAGCGAACATAGTCCACAGATAAATGAAGTAAGTGGTCTTGGGGATCGGGGACTTGCGGTACCGCACACGCAGCGTACGAATGCCATCTTCCATATTGTCCTCGATCTGGTAGAAACTGCGGATTTCCTTGTCAATACCTTCGGCGTAGAGGACAGCAACATCGTTGTAAAGACCGGTCGCCTTTACATGCTCCAGCACGAAAACACCAGCCACAGGGTCCTTCTTGGAAGGATACCATCCGGCGATGTGCAGGATCTTGAGCCTCCTGTCGTTGGCCACTCCGGACTCTCCAAAGGCAGGCTTGTTAGATGATACCACCCCAGTACTCAATAACCCACAACCCACATCGAGATCTGGTCTTCCGCTGATCCGGATCCTCGCATTCTGCTCCTCTGTTTCATCTGACTCCATACACCCTCCGGCAGTACTCCAGGTACTCCCCTGTTATCACGCCCTCGACCCAGTCCTGGTTCGCAAGATACCAGTCCACAGTCCGGGCCAGCCCATCCTCGAACGTGACCTGCGGCATCCAGCCGAGCCCTCTCATCTTAGAGCACTCGAGCGCGTACCTGAAATCATGGGCCGCGCCCCTGGGATCGCGGATGTGCTTTATCAGTCTCTTAAAATCCTCAGGATCTCTATTCAATCTTTCTCCAAGCACCCTGCAGATCATCTCCACAACCTCGATGTTCCTCCTCTCAGATCCACCCCCGATGTTGTAGATCTCCCCGGGCCTGCCCTTCATGAGCACCATCCCGATCGCCCTGCAGTTGTCCTCCACGTAGAGCCAGTCCCGGACCTGCGCGCCCTCTCCATAGACAGGAAGATCCATTCCAGCCAGAGCGTTTCTTATCATCAGCGGTATGAGCTTCTCAGGGAACTGGTACGGACCGTAGTTGTTCGAGCTCCGCGTGACCATCACAGGCACGCCGTAGGAGATGTGGTACGCCCTGCAGAGAAGATCTGCGGCTGCCTTGCTCGCCGCATACGGGCTGTTAGGCCTCAGCGGCGAGTCCTCTGTGAACCTTCCCTCAGTCACGGACCCGTAGACCTCGTCTGTGGATATGTGAACGAACCTCCCCACATCGTGATTCCTCGCTGCCTCGAGCAGCACCTGCGTGCCCCTCACGTTCGTATCTATGAACGGCGATGGGTCGAGGATGCTCCTGTCAACATGGGTCTCAGCCGCGAAGTTCACCACCGCGTCCAGCCCATCCCTGAAGAGACCATCCACAAGATCCCTGTCCGCGATATCCCCCCTCACAAACCTGTACCTCTCATCCCCCTCGATATCACTAAGGTTCGCAGGGTTCCCGGCGTACGTCAGCCTGTCAAGATTCACGACCTCCCAGTCGTCATGCTCCCTGAGCGCGTAATGTATGAAGTTGCTCCCTATGAACCCGCAGCCGCCAGTGACCAGTAGCCTCATCATCTCCCCTCATAAACAAAACCGTTCACAGCGTCCCGCAGGCCAGGCCATTTCGCATCTCTTGGCGAGAGCACCGGTCTGGACACCGGCCACTCAATCCCGATCCCGGGATCGTTCCATATGATCCCGGCCTCATGCTCCGGCGAGTACTCCTCCGTGGTCTTGTACATGACATCGGCCACATCGCTGAGCGTCATGAAACCATGGGCGAATCCAGGGGGTATGTAGAGCATCCTCATGTTCTCCTCGGAGAGATTAACGCCAACCCATCTCCCGTACGTCGGCGAGCCCCTCCTGATATCCACAGCGACATCGAATATCTCGCCACTCACAGCGCGAACGAGCTTACCCTGAGCCCTCGGCGGGTTCTGGTAGTGAAGCCCCCTCAGAACACCCCTTCTCGAGCGCGAGTGGTTGTCCTGGACGAACCTCTCTTTTATTCCGAACGCTGCGAACTCCGAGTGCTTGTAGCTCTCCATGAAGAACCCGCGCTCGTCCCTGAATACCCTGGGCTCGATCAGAATCACATCATAAATCTCAAGTCTCTTGAAGCTGAACGGCATCAGAACCTCACCTCTGCGTCGTCTCCTATCATCAGCCTCAGGGCCTGGCTGTTCATCCTCTCCCTGGAGACAACAGTGTTCCTCCCGATAACACTGTCCTCGAGCCTGTCTATGTTTCTGATCACCACACCATCCAGGACCACGGAGTGCTCGATCGCTGAGCTCTCCACAACACATCCCCGACCGATGCTTGTGTACGGGCCTATGAACGATCCCCTTATCACAGCGCCCTCGCCTATGACCGCGGGCCCCCGGACCGTGCTCTCGATAACACGCGCGCCCCTCGCGAGAGATACCCTGCCCACGACCCTGCTCATGCCGTCGATCTCACCCTGGATGTCCTCGTCCACGAGCTCGTCCAGGACAACGCGGTTCGCCTCAAGCAGGTCGTCCTTCTTGCCCGTGTCGAGCCACCATCTCCTGAGTATGTAGCTTTTCACCCTCAATCCCTTATCGAGGAGCCGCTGGATCGCATCCGTGATCTCGAGCTCCCCCCTCCAGGACGGTTTGATCTCAGATACTGCATCATGAATCGCCGGGGAGAAGAGGTAAACGCCGACGAGGGCAAGGTTCGATGGCGGATCCTTCGGCTTCTCCACGAGCCGCCGCACGTTCCCTGACTCATCGACCTCCGCGACCCCGAACATCCTGGGATCCTCGACCTCCTTCAGGAGTATCATCGCATCTGATCCGCCACTCTCAAAATCCCTGACGAACGGGACGATGCTCTCCCCGATCAGGTTGTCGCCTAGGTACATGAGGAACGGGTCGTCCTCCAGAAAGTCCTGGGCGACCTTCACCGCGTGCGCAAGCCCTCTGGGCGCGTCCTGCGGTATGAACTCGAGGTTGAAGTTCCAGGGGTTTGAAGCCAGTGACTCCTTCACCTGCTCACCCGTCTCGGGGGCTATGATCACCCCGACGTCCTCTATGCCCGCGCTCCTGATCTGATCCATCGCGTAATGGAGTATCGGCCTGTTTGCCACCGGCACGAGCTGCTTCGTCATCGTGTACGTTAGCGGCCGCAGCCGCGTGCCCTTCCCTCCTGAGAGAACAAGCGCCTTCATACCCGCCCAGCCACCTCACTTATGTGGTCCCTCAAAGAATCCCTCCAGTGCGGCATGATATCCATGCCCTGAACTCGCAAAAGAAGGTTATCCAGAACAGAGTTCGCAGGACGCCTTGCAGGCCGCGGGAACTCAGAGGTGCTCACAGGCACCACCCTGAGATCCATGCCGAGAAGCCGGAATATCTCAACTGCGAACTCATACCAGGTGCATTCTCCCTGGGATGTGCAGTGGTATAAACCATAGCTCTCAGTTTCGATGAGCAGATCGATCTGATTCGCGACATCGCCCGCGAACGTCGGTGTGCCCCGCTGGTCATTTACAACCCTGAGCTCATCTCTTGCTCGCGCGAGCGAGAGCATGGTCTTCACGAAGTTTCTGCCCGCAGGACCATAAAGCCAGGCCACTCTGAGTATGAAGCTGTCTGGATTCTGCTCTAAAACCATTCTCTCTCCAAGAAGCTTCGACCAGCCGTAGACGTTTAGCGGATTCGGCAGGTCGTACTCAACGTAAGGCACATCCTTTTTCCCGTCGAAGACGTAATCCGTGCTGATGTGCACAAACTTCGCCCCAGACCTGCGGGCTGCGATTGCAGCATTTCTGGCGCCAATTGCGTTCACGAGAACCGCTTTATCCCGGGCAGACTCGCATCCATCGACATCTGTGTATGCAGCAGAGTTTATGATGACGTCAGGCCTGATGCGCTCCGTCTGCCTTAAAACAGCACCCAGATCTGCAACGTCCGCCTCTATGTGAGAGAAGGGAGCTAAATCATGATGCCCCAGAACCCTGCACAGCTCTGTGCCGAGCTGCCCCTCAGCGCCGAAGATCAGGATGCGCATGTCGTGCCCCCATTGACCAGCGCTCTCATCTTCCCACTCCGATGTATCTCAGCCCGGCTCTCCTTGCCTTCTCAGGATCGAGGTGGTTTCGGCCGTCCAGCAGCACAGGATTTCTCATGGACGTGGCCACGCGCCTGAGATCCAGATCCCTGTACTCCGGCCATTCTGTAACAAGGAGCAGCGCATCCGCGCCATCCGCCATCATGTACGGGTCATCGCATAGCTCGACATCGAGCCCATCCAGCGCAGCGCGCGCATTCATCATCGCCGCAGGATCATGTGCCCTCACGCGCCCGCCCCTCTCCCTCAGAAGCCGCATGATATCGAGAGACGGCGCATCCCTGATGTCGTCAGTGCCTGGCTTGAACGCGATCCCCAGCACCCCCACAGTCTTTCCGGCAAGACCGTCCAGGGCATCCTCGAGTTTATCAACAATATGCACGCGCTGCCGCTGGTTCACGAGACGCGCCGCCGAGACTATCGGCATCTCGTATCCATTATCTCTTCCGAGAGCGATCAGAGCAGCCGTATCCTTGGGGAAGCAGCTTCCGCCCCAGCCAGCTCCTGCCTGCAGGAACCTCGGACCTATCCTCGGGTCGAGCCCGATTCCTCGAGCCACCTCCCTCACATCAGCTCCGACCCTCTCGCAGAGACCGGCGATCTCGTTGATGAATGAGACGAGCCGCGAGAGTTCGCTATATCGATCAGACTGTTCCTCGCAGAGACCGGCGATCTCGTTGATGAATGAGACCTTTAAAGCTAGAAACGCATTCGCCGCGTACTTTATCATCTCGGCGCTGGCCGGATCTGTAGCAACCAGTGATGGTCTGGTGTAATTCGCCGGCCTCGGGAGCCAGACAGGCGGCTCGAACGACTGCTCCAGAACCGGCAGGTACATCCTGCGCATCACCTCCAAACCCTCTGGGCCATCCACGCCCACTACTATCCTGTCTGGATAAAGGAAATCCCGCAGCGCCTGCCCAGCGCTCAGGAACTCCGGGTTGGAGACGACCTGGAACTCAGCCGTGCTGTCCCGCTCGCTCAGGATCTCTCTGATCATATCCCTCACGCGCCGGTTTGTGCCCACAGGCACCGTCGACTTCATGACCACTGTGTACCTCCGCCCACCCCTCATCGCCTCCGCGACCTCGCGCGCCACGCCCTCGACGTATCGCAGATCAGCGCTCCCGTCCTCGCGTGATGGCGTGCCCACTGCAATCATGATCGCATCCGCGCCCACAGCCTCACTGATGTCGCCGGTGAAGAGCAGCCTCTCCCCCGCATCCCTCATGATCTCCTCCACCCCAGGCTCCCGGATCGGGCACCTGCCACCTTTGAGGGAAGCAAGCTTCCTGCCGTCGTTCTCCACACATGTTACATGGTGCCCCAGATACGCGAGCGCAGCGCCTGTCGTGAGCCCAACGTATCCGGCACCGATTATGGCAATACGCATGAAATCCATCCTCCGCGAAGCCCTGACCTGAGAGACCACGATCCCGGGCTGCAGGCCGCCGGCGCTCTGGTCCGGCCATACACAATTCAGAGGCACAGCATCCAGGGATCCTGCCCACCATCCTCGGAGTATCTGCTGAGACCTTCATCACATATGATATATTTTACGGTCATATGCAGCTGCCCCCGAGCTCCCTTATCGCTCGCTTGATCTCCGCAATCTCATTCTCAATGCGGGCGAACCGTTTGTCCATGTACTCACGGAGATCGGATCTCACCCCTCTGAGCTCCTCGATCGCCTCGTCCTGCTTCTCCAGCATCGCATCTTGTTTCTCGAGCATCATCCTTCCGATGGACAGGTTCTCCCTGCTCACCGCCAGAGTCTCTTTGCTCACTGCAAGATTCTCTTTGACCACTCCCAGAGTCTCCTTGCTGACTGCAAGGTTCTCCTTGCTCACCGCCAGAGTCTCCTTGCTGACTGCAAGGTTCTCTTTGACCACTCCCAGAGTCTCTTTGCTCACTGCAAGATTCTCCTTGCTCACCGCCAGAGTCTCTTTGCTCACTGCAAGATTCTCCTTGCTCACCGCCAGAGTCTCTTTGCTCACTGCAAGGTTCTCTTTGACCACTCCCAGAGTCTCCTTGCTGACTGCAAGATTCTCCTTGCTCACTGCCAGAGTCTCCTTGCTCACAGCAAGGTTCTGCTCGCCCAGCTCGATGCTTCTGTGGAGATACCTTATCGCGACATCGAACCTCTCGCCGAGCTCCTCCTGCCAGTCACCTCTCAGGATCCTGAAGTACTGGAACTCACCTGTGGCATCTGCCCATCTCACTTCAAGCTCCTCAACCCTGATCGGCCTCTCCTGGATGTTTATAGCCCTCAGGAACTCCTTCAGGACATCCTCCTCCCCCTCGGCGACGATCCTCACATCATATGGTTCCACGTTCTGGACAATGCCGGA